>NZ_CP041243.1:937500-940000 GCF_006547065.1 Brevundimonas sp. M20
AACGATAAACAGTGTGAGAAACACTGTCGCCGAAAGACCAAGGGTTCCTGCGTAAAGCTAATCTGCGCAGGGTTAGTCGGCCCCTAAGGCGAGGCTGAAAAGCGTAGTCGATGGGAAGCAGGTAAATATTCCTGCACCAGCTGGAAGTGACGGATGGCGTAAGTTGTCAGGGCTTATTGGATTGTCCTGGCAGCGAAGTTGTCCCTGGAAATAACTCCAGCAGAGACCGTACCCGAAACCGACACAGGTGGTCAGGTAGAGTATACCAAGGCGCTTGAGAGAACTGTGCTGAAGGAACTCGGCAAATTGCACGCGTAACTTCGGAATAAGCGTGACTCACCCAGCGCAAGCTGGACTGAGTGGCACAAGCCAGGGGGTAGCGACTGTTTAGCAAAAACACAGGGCTCTGCGAAGCAGCAATGCGACGTATAGGGTCTGACGCCTGCCCGGTGCCTGAAGGTTAAAGGGAGATGTGAAAGCGTCGAACTGAAGCCCAGGTAAACGGCGGCCGTAACTATAACGGTCCTAAGGTAGCGAAATTCCTTGTCGGGTAAGTTCCGACCTGCACGAATGGCGTAACGACTTCCCCACTGTCTCCAGCACAGGCTCAGTGAAATTGAATTCCCCGTGAAGATGCGGGGTTCCCGCGGTCAGACGGAAAGACCCTATGAACCTTTACTATAGCTTCGCCTTGGCGTTAGCGACCGTATGTGTAGGATAGGTGGGAGACTATGAAACCGGGGCGCCAGCACCGGTGGAGTCATCCTTGAAATACCACCCTTACTGTCGTTGACGTCTAACCGAGGGCCGTTATCCGGTCCCGGGACATGGCGTGGTGGGTAGTTTGACTGGGGCGGTCGCCTCCTAAAGTGTAACGGAGGCGCGCGATGGTGGGCTCAGACCGGTCGGAAATCGGTCGTCGAGTGCAATGGCATAAGCCCGCCTGACTGCGAGACTGACAAGTCGAGCAGAGACGAAAGTCGGCCATAGTGATCCGGTGGTCCCGCGTGGAAGGGCCATCGCTCAACGGATAAAAGGTACTCTAGGGATAACAGGCTGATTTTGCCCAAGAGTCCATATCGACGGCAAAGTTTGGCACCTCGATGTCGGCTCATCACATCCTGGGGCTGGAGCAGGTCCCAAGGGTATGGCTGTTCGCCATTTAAAGTGGTACGTGAGCTGGGTTCAGAACGTCGTGAGACAGTTTGGTCCCTATCTGCCGTGGGTGTTCGAAGCTTGAGAGGATCTGTCCCTAGTACGAGAGGACCGGGATGGACGTACCTCTGGTGGACCTGTCGTGGCGCCAGCTGCGCAGCAGGGTAGCTATGTACGGAATAGATAACCGCTGAAAGCATCTAAGCGGGAAACTAACCTCAAAACAAGGCTTCGCTGAGGATCGTGGAAGACTACCACGTTGATAGGCCAGGTGTGGAAGTGGGGCGACCCATGAAGCTTACTGGTACTAATAATCCGATCGGCTTGATCGTTTCTCAGCAAAACTCATTCGATTACCTTGCAACAACGCAAGGCTGACAATGTCTTCTTCGCAATCCTTCTATCCGCCTGGTTGACCTGGTGGCTATGTCGGAGGTTCCCCACCCGATCCCATTCCGAACTCGGTCGTTAAGCCCTCCAGAGCCGATGGTACTTCGTCTTAAGTCGCGGGAGAGTAGGTCGCCGCCGGGTCTACCAGTCGGATAGAAAGTATTGCACTCGATCCCAAAAGATCGCTCCTCGAACACCTTCCTTCACACACCACCCTGCCGCGGGATGGAGCAGCCCGGTAGCTCGTCAGGCTCATAACCTGAAGGTCGCAGGTTCAAATCCTGCTCCCGCACCCAAGATACCTCACGCCGGTGAGGCACATCAGAAACCCCGCCCGAAACGGCGGGGTTTTTGCCGTTTCAGGCCTGGGAAATCTGGCGCAGGCCGGCGAGATGTCCGCGGACGTGCGGTTCGAACCGGCCCAGCTCTTCCGGCGGTACAAATTCCACGACCTCAATCAGCTTGCACCCCCCGCGCCGAAGGTCCTCGCCCATGTCGCCCATGATCGCCAGCTGCGGCGCATCGGCCAGTCGGGCGATCCTCTTCCGCGCGCTGGGGGAAAGTTGCGCCACGATGAGGAAAGGCGAGGGGGCGATCAGCGCCTCGAGCTGGGACCTGCGTGACGTCAACGGGGCCGCGCGGGCCCTCAACTCGTCTATAGTGATCATCTCTTCCGTGAACATCATCCGGGCCCGCTCCAGCTTGCGGCGGATCCCGTTCAGTTCGCGCTCGGTAGGGGCTCGTGCGGCAAGGGCCTCCAGACGGCGGGTGGACTGCTCCTCGTGGAAGATCCTGACGGCGCTGGCGATAGCCTCCGGCGACAGCAGGTGCCGGCGCACGCCCGTGAGAACGCGATCCTCGACCGTGCGGGCGGCGATGATCTTGTTGTTCTTGCATGTCCCGCGCTCGCGCGCGGCGCTGCAGGCGTACTTGCCGCCGTTCAGCGTCATGCCGG